>NZ_LMFK01000002.1:0-43910 GCF_001426785.1 Ensifer sp. Root142 | reverse complement strand
CTGCAAACCCGTCGAAGCGCCCGACTTCTCCGATTTCGCGTTGGGTTGCGACGAAGCCGAGGTAGTAGCCTCAAGAAATGCGCTCAGGTCCAACCGGTCAGCGTCGATGTCAGCGAGAAACCGCGGGCGATTGCCGGGTATGAAGAGTGCGTCGAGGCCAAGAGCCTCGTCTCCAACAAGCAATTTGCCGCCGCGGATCTGGTAGCTGCCATTGGTGTTGAGGGCGACTTGTCCGGTGGCCTCGAATGCGGAGAGCCCGGGGACGGGGGCGGGATCCGCCTCGAAGGAAAGGCTCAGGTCAGCTGGCTGTCGTTCAAGCAACGGGCGCACGGAGGAGATCGCGAGCGTCATCTGGTAGCGCCGTTCCTCGATACGGGCGCTCGCCGAAAGGGAAAGTTGATCGTCGATGTCGGGTACTGCGAGTGAAAGGTCGATATCGGTTATGACCTGCTTCGCACCGGCAGTGCTTTGCTGTCTCAAAGTGCCACTGACAACCGNGATCGTCGATGTCGGGTACTGCGAGTGAAAGGTCGATATCGGTTATGACCTGCTTCGCACCGGCAGTGCTTTGCTGTCTCAAAGTGCCACTGACAACCGTGACCGAGTCGATTGCACTTCGCTCCAGGAAAGTGACAAGCGCGGCAAGCGGATCGCCTGGTTTGGCTCGGCCCAGCTTGCCGCCTTCTGTGGGCGATGCTTTGCCTGTCTTCTCGTGCAATGTGAGGATCGGCTGAACCAGCCTGATCTCCTTGATGTGCAAGCGATCCGACCAGAGGGAGGAGAGTGTCACTGAGCCCGCAACCTCTCCGATTTCGGCTGTGACGCCCGCTTCTTCGCTCGAGAGCACGACAGTTTCGGCAACCACCGCCATATGTGGGAATACGGACAGCCTGACGGGGCCGTTCAAGGCAATTGAGCTGCCTGTTGCAGTCGAGAGCTTTCGGCTGAGTTCGGCGCGCATCCATTCGCTCGAAACGAAGCTGGGCAAGACGAGGATGGAGGCGGCAATGAGCGCACCGAACGCGAGAAAGCCAAGGAAGAATCGCATTATATGTCCCCGTCGCAAATACAACTGATTCGCTATCGTTTTCCGGGGTGAAAAGATTTGCAACTGCCGGTGGACTTGTCCGGCATTCCTAAGAAACACTCAGGCGGGCGTTGACGCGGGCTGTAGTGTGTAGCCAAGCGACCTTGCCCTTCGTTCGAGATTGTTGAGGGCGCGTCGACGGTAACTCTCCTCGTAATAGGAGGCTCCCGGATCACTGTATTCCATCCCGTGCCGCAGCGTGTTGTAGAACAAGACGGCGATTTTGCGGGCGGTTGCGGTGACCGCCTTGGCCTTGCCAACACGTGCGGACCAACGCCGATAGAATGCGCCCAGCGCGGTCTCAGTGCGCCCGACCGCAACCGCGGCAAGCCGCAGTAGCGCCGCGGCCCGGCTGCCAGATCGTCGGGTTCGTGAGGACAACACCTTGCCGCCGGAGATTTTGTTGCTTGGCGAGAGGCATAGCCAGGAGGTGAAGTGCTTGGCATTCGGTCAGGCCGAGAGATCGGTCCCGCACTCTGCGACCAATTTGTCGAAGATCACTTTCTTGGCGTGAAGCTGGTGACCATCATGCCGGGTAACATGAAGCGTAGGCTGCCTGCTGTCGTATCGACATACATGCTCTACGACGCCGTTACGGGCGAGCAATTGGCGCTCATGGACGGAAACACGCTGACGAGCCGGCGCACTGTGGCAACATCGGCGCTTGCGGCCAAATATCTCTCGCGAGAGGACGCCTCATCGCTTGTCATTCTAGGCGCTGGGCGCGTGGGAAGCCTAATCGCGGACGCCTATGTAGCTGTACGACCGGTTCGGCGCATCGTCATCTGGGACATCCATCACGAACAAGCCGATCGTCTCGACTCCTCCCTGCGAGACCGTGGCCTTCCCGCTGAATCGACGGCGGACATTAAAACCGCAATCGAAGCAGCTGACATCGTCAGCGCCGCAACGCTTGCAACTGCGCCCGTCATTCGAGGCGAGTGGCTAAAACCTGGCGCTCACGTCGATCTCGTCGGGGCCTTTACCCCAGATATGCTAGAGGCAGATGATGAAGTGATGCGTCGCTCGTCTATCTACATCGATAGCACGGTCGCGGTTGAGGAAGCAGGAGAACTTATCAAGCCCCTTGCCGCCGGTGTGATTGGACATAACGCCCTCCTGGGGACATTGACAGATCTTTGTCGCAACAACGAGTTCGCACGCACGAACCCGGACCAGATCACCTGTTTCAAGAGTGTGGGCTCCGGGCTTGCCGATCTTGCTGCAGCCCAGCTGGTTTACCAGCTTGCCTAGGCGGCTTCGCTATAGGGCATGCACTTAGTCGCGCGGGCCTGCCCCGATGGAGGGGCATGCCCAAGGAAGCATACGGACATCCGTTAAAACCCGGCAAGCTGTCGACTACCATGCTGCCTCTCCTCAATTCGCGACKAGGTCGCGAACACTTAAAAGTGGCATGCCGGTTTCAGGGCTCGGCGCAAGGTCTCATCGATCACCTCTCTAGCGGCGGTGCTTCTCCAACGACAGCTTGGCCGATTGTCCATCGCTCGAAACTCGCGGCTATCTGGACCTAGCTGCTGAGCTATTGCGCATATATTTGTAATCGCTCTAACTCCCGCTGAATACTTTTAAATGCTCAATTCGGATATCATTGCTCATTTTTATATGCTATTTTCTTCGAAAATGGACATAAATATATGAACAAAAAACAAGCGNAGGTCGCGAACACTTAAAAGTGGCATGCCGGTTTCAGGGCTCGGCGCAAGGTCTCATCGATCACCTCTCTAGCGGCGGTGCTTCTCCAACGACAGCTTGTGCTCGAAACTCGCGGCTGTCTGGACCTAGCTGCTGAGCTATTGCGCATATATTTGTGATCGCTGTAACTCGCGCTGAATACTTTTAAATGCTCAATTCGGATATCATTGCTCATTTTTATATGCTATTTTCTTCGAAAATGGACATAAATATATGAACAAAAAACAAGCGGCCCTCGCTCGAAAACAGTTGGAACGACGTCTGGCGCCGGTGCGAGACCTAGAGCTCATTTCGCCGCCACGTGGTTGGATGAAGGCCATCCGCGAGGCCCTCGGCATGACTACGCGCCAGCTCGCCATGCGCATGGGTGCCGCTCCGTCCCGCATACCGGCAATCGAGAAGGCTGAAGTTTCGGGAGCGACAACGATCAGGACGCTACGGGAAGCGGCCGCGGCAATGAATTGCACCTTTGTCTACGCTTTCGTGCCGATCAAGCCGCTTGACGATATCCTTCGCGAGCGCGCGGCCGAAAAGGTCGGTGAGGAGATGACGCGACTCGATCATACGATGCGTCTGGAAAACCAGGCGTTGATCAAGTCGGACCTGGAGGACGAACGTCGCCGGCTTATCGACGCTTTGCTTGCAGACGCTGGGCGACGCCTGTGGGAAGAGGATTGACTCTATGGAGGAGGGCCCTCTTTTCCACGACGACGATGAAGCAAATACGCCGCTAACCGCTGAGGAACGGGAACAGCTCATTCCCTCCTACATCACCTTGCGGCACGAATTGAACGAGGCCGAGCAAGTTAACATCGGCGAAGGCTTGCGATGGGCGACGTCGCGAAAAAGGGACCCGCTCGACCAGGAATTCCTCAGTGAGTTGCACCGCCGCATGTTTGGGGACGTTTGGCATTGGGCTGGCCATTACCGGACAACACCTAGAAACATCGGCGTCGATCCCTATCGCATTGCAATGGATGTCAGGCAGGTGGCTGACGACGTGCGCTATTGGGTCGAACACGAGACCTTTCCACCCGACGAGATCGCTGTCCGGTTCAGCCACAGGCTAGTGGTAATCCATCCCTTCCCAAACGGAAACGGCCGATTTTCTCGCCTGGCGGGCGATCTGCTCGGGCGCCAGCTTGGACGACCGCCATTTAGCTGGGGCCGGGCAAATCTGGTCGATGCGGGCAAGACCCGAGCCCATTATGTTGCTGCACTTCGGGCGGCCGATAACCACGATATCGGACCCTTGCTGGAGTTCGCGCGCTCATGAGTTTTTCGAAAATGGTAGGTGAGCTTCTCAAGCTGGAAGCGAGAAAGGACTGACATGAAGACATTCACGCAGTCGCAGTTGCAGGCCATTGTGGATGCGGAGCGCTCCTCCCCCGAGTGAGGGATGGCGACGAAATCACGCATATCAAAAGCGGCCCGCAGCTGGGCTGCGGACCGATCTTCGGACAAGTCCTCAGAGCACGCGAACGTTGCGCGCGCTCCATTGCAATGAGGGCCGGACAAGCCCTTGTTCAAATCGTTGGCCACGCCCCAACGATCAAGCGGAATGACTTGCCGGGCCTAGGCTTGCCGGATCCCGGCCGTTGGCCGCCGCGATGCTGATCCTCCGAAACGAGGCTCTTAACCGGTCAAGCCNATCAAGCGGAATGACTTGCCGGGCCTAGGCTTGCCGGATCCCGGCCGTTGGCCGCCGCGATGCTGATCCTCCGAAACGAGGCTCTTAACCGGTCAAGCCACGCGCGAACTGGCTCTGGCCGCGAGGCTGCCGGCGCCTGGTGCGTTCTTTTTTGCTGGCCTCTCGAGGACAGCATTCCGGCGATGTCACGGCCGATGATATCTCGGACCTACAAGGAACAAAAGTTGGCGACGCCGGTCTGTCCCGTCATTCATGACGGATCATACGGGCCTGTGATTTCCGGGTCGTCGTAATATCGAAGCTTCTTGGCCCAGGCCGGCCGCTGCCCCTGTCTCAGCAGGATCATCCTGCCTTCCGGTACGCGCATGATCTCATCCGCGTTGATGAGGTCACTAGGCGAGATGTGTTCGGACGACGAGTTCTTGCCTTCGCTCCATGGCCGGGTGATGTAATTGACATCCGTCTTGCCGACCCTGCGCGCGATCAGCTCGGCCGTCTCGATATCGTTGACGCCGAAAACCTGTAGCACGCCAGGTGGCTGACCGTATTCATCTGGTCCAAAATCTCAGGGCGGCGATCAAGGAGAACTTCGGAAGCTCGCGTCAGGAGCTTTGCGACTGCGCATTTTTTCGATCACTTCGCTTCTCGAGAAAATCGAATTTCTAGGCTTCGAAGTAACTGCTAAAAAGCAGCCTCATAGATCGCCAGCGCGTTAGCTTCGGTAACATCTCGAGGGTTGTTCACGAGCAAACGGGTCTGCTTCATCGCCTCGCGCGCAAGCATAGGTAAGGCATGTCTTGGAATGCCCACCTCCCGCAGTGTCCGTGGAATGTTCAGCTCTCTGCCAAGCTGATCGAGCGCATCGATGAAGGCAGTCGCCCGCGTTTCGAAGGGCAGTTGCGCCAAATCAGGGAAAGCGTAAGCCGCAATTTCAGCGTACGCATTTGCCGCCCGCGGAAGATTGAAACGAAGCACATGCGTTAGTACCAATGCGTTGGAGAGCCCGTGAGGTACGTGAAAATGCCCGCCGATTGGATAGGCTAGCGCATGCACGGCAGCGACCGGCGAGTTAGCAAAGGCTTGTCCTGCAAGCAGCGAACCGAGAAGCATCGCGCCGCGTGCCACAGTATTATGACCATTGAATACAGCTTCGCGAATGTGGGCACCAAGCAATTGCAGTGCCTGTTTGGACAGGCCGCTGGAGATCGGATTGTTCGTGGGGGAAGCAGACGCATAGGATTCGATGGCATGCACCATAGCGTCGATGCCAGACGCCGCGGTCACCGTTGGCGGCAGGCCAAGTGTCAGTTCGGCGTCGAGAATCGCAATGTCCGGAAGCAAGAGTGGGGAGACAACTCCCTTCTTTTCAGCTCCGTTGGTCGTTATGATCGCGATCGGCGTAACTTCGGAACCGGTGCCGGCTGTGGTCGGCACAAGAACCAGCGGCATGCGCGGTCCCTTCGCAACGTTTACCCCGAATACCTCGTTGAGCGACTGGCCGGTCTTGGCGACCAGTGACGCCACCTTGGCCACGTCCATCGGCGAGCCCCCTCCGATAGCAATCACGCCGGTTGCCCCCCACGCCGTGATGAAGGCCGCGAGATCCTGGACGTTGCATTCTGGTGGGTCGACAGCGATGTCATCGAAAATAGCGACCTCAATTCCGGCTTTCGCGAACGATGCCAGCGCGGGATCGATGAGGCCAAGGCGGCGCAGCCCCCTGTCAGTCACGAGCACGACACGTGGACCAAGCGTCAGTCCAACAATCTCGGCGATGCGCGCATTGGCGCCCGCCTCAAAAACAATTGATTTGGCGGTATTGAAGACAAAGTTTTTCATGATGGTCATTCCATTCGTGTAGACTTGGTCACTGACCGTCAGCGCGAACACACAAATCCCTTGACGTTTCGTGTCTCGAGCATTGGCACGATCTTCTCCAATGCAATCGTTTGGAAATGCGCGCTGCAGCGGTGAGCGCCGAAGGCAGCTTCATCGACGTATTCTTCGAGAATCGCGAAATGATCGGTGTTCTCCGGCGACCGATAAAACGCGTAGGCGATGTTCCCACTCTCGGCTCGGCTGGCCATCGCCAATTCGTGAAGTCTGGCCTCCACAGCATCGCCACAACCGGGTTTGGAGTGATAGTACGCGATTACCTGATAAAAAGTTTTGGGCATGTCCTACCTTTGGCGACCATGAGGTGGCATCTTCGAACGCTTGAAATTCCAGATCGCCTTGTTACTTGAAGAGACGGCGACCGCACCGCGCGATAGAGCGGTCTCGACGTCGGCCTCGTTACAGACGAAGCCGGATGCTACGATCGGCGGCAGCTTCCGCTTCTCATCCATCCCTAAGTAGTCGAGCATCGGCGAGGGCATCAGCTGCACCAGGTTGGGGGCGCTTTGCGCAATCGCTTTAACACTACGAGGCCAGGTGGAGCGGTCTGTCACAAAGACCTTTTGCATGGTGAGAAGGCCGCATTGCGCAGCCTTCTGGATTGTTGGGACGCGGGTCGAAAGCAAAATCGAAATGCCTATGTCGGCAAGGAATTCGATGGCTCCTTTGTCCTGTGACAGGCCCTCGCAACTGTCGATGTTCAGAACGATCAGCTTGTTGCTTTTCTTAAGTGCACTCAGCACCTCCGCAACATGTCGCAAAGCGATGTTGGCGACGATGCCTACCTCCGCCTTGCTGTCCAGAAAAGCCTGAACATTATCGACACCATATAGCGTTGCCATGACTGGCGCCCGCAAAAGCCGCTCGCCGATCGTCCTGTCCAATGTCATTCCGTTAATTCCCGTCTCTTGGCATGTCGAGCGAAAGTCCGAGCTTGCCGGGGTTGAGCAGATTGTCCGGATCGAGTGCCTGCTTCACGGTCTCCAGTAGCGGAAATGCTGATCCCAATGCGTCCTTCATATAGGGCGCTCGCAGCATCCCAACGCCGTGATGATGGCTCAATGCCGCACCATATTTGATGAGTACAGCGTTGGCAGCATCCCATGCAGCTCGATACCACTCGGCGCGTTTTTCCACGCCCACGTCGCCGCGCAGCGAAAAGTAGAGGCAGGCACCATCGACATAGGCATGCGACTGGTGCGCCGAACCAGCAAGTGTGCCCGGGACTGCGTTAATGGCGGCAACAACCTCGTCGTAGATTGCGGGAAGATCACGCCAGCAGCCGGTCATTTCCAGCGTATCTGCAACAAAGCCTCGGCTGCGCTTGAAGCCCTCGGCGCTCTTGCCGGTGAGATAACGCGTATCGAGCCACTTCTCGAAGATAGTATCGCCATCGAGCTTGTCACCGAGTTCGGCGCACACTTTTTCGCTGATCGCCATCACGGCATCGACCATTTCCTTCGCGCCTTCATCGGCAATCAGCAGCACGTTGCTTTCCGGCAAACCGAACTGCACACCGCTTTCCAGCTCGTCATAAAGACGCAACGCTGCCGGATTGGCGCCGCCCTGCATGATACGGCGGCAGGCTTCCAGACCGATGGCAAAGCTCTTGAAGCCAAATGCGATGGCGCGGGCATAGTCCGGCAGGCGATGCAGTTTCAGGCGCGCCCTTACGATGATGCCGAGCGTGCCTTCCGAACCGATGAAGAGCTGCTGCAGATCCGGCCCGACGGCCGCGCGGGCATAGTTTCCGACGGTCACCAGCGAACCGTCGGCCAGCACGACTTCCATGCCGTAGACCATGTCTTCAATCTTGCCGTAGCGAGTGGAAAGCTGGCCCGCGCCGCGGCAGGCGATCCAGCCTCCGACAGTGCTGATACCGAACGAGGATGGCCAATGTCCCATGGTCATGCCGTAGTCGCGCTGGATGGTTTCCTCAAAAATATCGCCGAACATGCCAGCTTCAACTTCAACGATCTGGCTATCGGGATCGAAGCTTACAAGGCGATTGAGTGCGCAGACATCGAGCACGATGCCGCCGCGCAGAGGCAGGGCCGCGCCCGTGACGTTGGAGCGCCCGGCAGAAACCGTGACCGGCACCTTGGCTTCATGCGCAAGGTGCATGACAGCCTGCACCTGCTCAACCGTCGAAACACGGACGAACACGCCATCAACCGTCGCAGGCTTTCCACTCGTTTCCGCGATCATCGTACGGGCCCACCAGTCCCGAGTGTTCACGACGAGATCATCCCGCTCGGTCATAACCTCGTCTGCAATCTCGCGCAGTTTCTTCACGAGAGCAGCTTCGACTGAAACGGCATTCTGAGCCAGATCGGCCTTGGTGCCAATTTCGGTGATGTTACCGGCATAGTGCGGTTGGGTCGGGGCACCGACGACATAATTTCCGCGATTGTAACCGCGCTTGATGGCTTCCTTGCTGATCATGTTCAGTTCGCTCCTGTGAGAATGGACTTTTCTTTTTCGGTCGCGGCAATATAGGCTGCGACCTGTTGGTCGATTTCGGCCTGGGGAAGACCAAGTTCCTCCCCCAGCAAGGCGCCCACCTTCGCGGCCGCGCGGGCCGAGGCATCGCGCGCCATCAGACGGGCACGCATACGGCGCGAAAGCACGTCGTCGATTGTCCGGGCAAGCTCGTGCCGCGCGGCGTAGACGACTTCGCCGCCGGTATAGGGCAAGCCATTCACAACCGGCTTGGCCAGTTCCGGGCGCGCCGCGATCAGATCGCTCACAAAGCGCGCTTCCGTGCCGTAACGCTCGCCCAGATGCGCCTCCATACCGCCAGACGCCACGATTGCTTGCGCGTCATAGCCGGCAGCGCCCAACAGAAATGCCTTCTTCGTGGTACAGCGGCGGCGGTCGCCGAGAACTCTCGCGGCGGCGTCCACCGTCTGTTCGGCCATATGGCGAGAGGTCGTCAGCTTGCCGCCCACGATCGTGACGAGGCCGTCAGGCGCAACATGCACGGAATGGTCGCGTTTGACGTCCATGGTGCTGCCACCTGATGAAGCGGCCACCAGCGGGCGGCACCCGGCAATGCTGCCGACGACATCGTCCGGCGTCAGGTCAATATTGAGCGCGCTGCAGGCGCCTTCGATCAGGAAATCGAGTTCGCGACGCGTGCAATGCACGTCGTCAAGATCTCCCTGGTAATCCTCGTCGGTCGTTCCGAGATAGGAGACATTGCCCCAGCGCGTGATTGTCGCACGGCGGCTGCGACCCGGCACCGGCACCGTTACAGTGCAGTCATTGCGAATCTTCAACCAAGGGATCGCCACGTGAACGCCTTTGGCTGGGCGCACATGCAACGGCTTTTCGCCGTCCTTGCCAAGCCCCATCCAGTCTCGTAGCCACACCCCCGTCGCCATGATGACGGTCTTGGCGTGCACCCTAATTTCCTTGCCCTCAACGGTGTGAACGATTGCACCGTCGACCCGCCCCGAACTGCGGGTAATCTCGGCGACCTTCGAGTGGTTGAGAACCGTAGCTCCATGGAAGCCGGCAGAGCGGGCAAGCGCCAGCGTCAAGCGTGCATCATCAACGCGGGCATCGAAGTACATGAGCCCACCGCGCAGATATTCGTCCTTGAAAGTCGGGCAATGCGCCAGCACTTCGGCGGCGGTCAGCTTCTGGTGCAGAATGCCTTCGCGCCAGCCTCCAGCCAGGTCATATGTCCAGAGTAACCCTTCAAACGCCTTGGCGAAGCGCGCATCGAACACGCCATCCCGTTCAAGAATAGGGAACAGAAAAGGCAAGCGCTGAACCAGATGGCCTGCATTACGCCTGAGGCGCTGGCGTTCAAGCAGAGAATGGCGCACGAGCCCAAGATTACCCTGTTCGATATAGCGCAAGCCGCCATGCACCATCTTGGATGATTTTGACGATGTACCTGATGCAAAATCATCTTTCTCGATCAGCGCGACACGAAAGCCGCGCAGACTTGCATCGAAGGCACAGTAGGCACCGGTCACGCCGCCGCCTACGATCAGAATATCGTAGGTTTCAGCGGCAAGACGGTCTTCCTGTTCCGACCGGTTCAACCTTAGTGGTTCGGTGCGGATCATCCGGGCGCGTTCCTTGTCCGCGCGCCGGGAGCGCAGATTCAGCATTTCAACTCCTGTTGGAGCGCATTCCGAAAAGTGTGATCGTTCCTCGGAAAAATGCGCGTTAAAAAAACTAGCGGTAGTGACCGGATTGAACGCGTGCGACTTCCTCATCCGTAAGGGAATGCCATCGGGCTCGACGGTCCTGTCTTTCCGCTTCGCTGGCCTTGGGGATGAAAAGATTGCCTTCGGGTAGCGTGGCGCGAGCCTCCGCAAGGTCGCTCCAGAGCAATCCCTCGCTGCCAGCCAGAAACGCGGTGCCACGTAGGCTGGCACGATCCTGATCCGCCATGCGCCGCACCGGAACCCCGCTCAGATCAGCCTGTAGCTGCAGCAGCGCATCACTCGAGGAAAGCCCTCCGCCAGCCACTACTTCCCGAACCGGAACGCCTGCTACCTCCGAGCTCGCCTCAGCACAGGAAACAACCGAATGTGCAATGCCCTCCAGAATGGCATGCGCGAGATGCGCCCGGCTGTGGGCCAAAGAAAGCCCGGTCAGCGATGCTCTGCCATCCGGCACGATGTTCGGCTGGCGCAATCCCGTCAGCGTCGGCATAAAGAAGAGACCATCGGAAGACGAAACCGTCGAAGCCAGTTCGCTAACCTCTTTGGCATTCTCGAACCAGCGCATTTCATTGCAAAGCCAGTTGAGCGCCGATCCGGTCGTGGCGGCATAGGTCTCGACCGCGAAATGCGAGAGATTGTCGCTCCGCCAGGCCGTCATGGTGAACGTCGCCTCATAGAGACCGGGATTTTTGGGCGTCTGCTTTCCGATCACAAGATCGACGAAACTGCCCGTACCGTGCACGCACATGGCCAGACCGGCATCGTGGCAGCCAAGACCGACAAGTCCGCCCAACTGGTCGCCGCACGACGCCTTGATCGGCACGCGAATACCCAGGACTTCCTTTCTCGTGTAGCCGAAATCATCGGCGTCCTGCTTCAGTTCAGGCAACAGTTCCACCGGAAAGCCCTGCGCCTCTATCCAGTCGGTGAAATAGCGATGCTCACCGAGGACATAGGCGCCGGCGGATGTGGCGTTGGTCGGTGTTGTGACGGCTTTCCGTTCTTCAGACAGGTTCCAAAGCAGCCAGCTGTCGACAGTGCCGAAGGCAAGCCTTCTTGCCTTCCATGCCTCACGCACGGCGGGCGTCTTTTGCATATGGCGCGCAGCCCATAGATAGATCGCTCGTCCACCAACCGGGCGCCCTGCGAGCGCCACGAGTTTCGCATCCCAGACAGCTCCAAGCGGCTTCAGCTCGTCGGCATAGCGGGAATCCTGCCAGACCATGGCTGGAACCAGCGCCCGGCCGGACTCGGTATCCCACAAAACACCGGTTGCGCGTTGCGTGGCGATTGCTATTGCTGCAATTTCTAGGCCCGTATCTCGAGCCGCGGCAATCGTTTTGCCGCATACGTCGATGGTCTTTTGCAGAAGAACATCAGCGTCCTGCTCCACTACGTTGTGACGCGGCGAAGATACGGCAAGCGTAGTGTAGTTGACGGCGGAGACCGAACCGTCGGCCGCGACAAGCGCGGCCCGGGTTCCGGACGTTCCTTCGTCAATGGCCAGAATGACCTGTCTGCGTCCGTTCACATTCCCCTCCCTTGTTACTTGTCGCCTTCGAACTGTGGTGCATCCGGTTCGGCGTCCGGGCTGACCGTGGTGCGGGTCGGATCCCATTGAATGACCGAGCAGATGATGCAGGCAATCAGCGGAACCACCGAAAGGATCAGGAAGGTCGTGCCGAGACCATAGGTCTCACGGAAGATCGGGAAGACCAGCAAGCCGAGGGCCGCCCCCATGGCGCCAAGCGCACCGATAACGCCGTTGGCACCTGCGCGCAGCTCGCTGCGGAACGACAGCGACGACAGGCTCTTGCCATTTGCGCCTGGACCACCGGAGTGGAAAAGGATGAACAGCGAAGGCACGATGATCGCGAGCCAGATCGGCATAGTGTCGTGGAACATGCCCATGATGACCAGCATGACGAAAACCGCACCAAAGCCGATGGCCGAAGCCTTGCGAAGGCCGAGTACGCGGCCGATGACCGGCGAAGAGAAGCCGCCGATGATGCCGAATACGTTGAACACCAGCGTACCCGTCATGGCATAGAGGAAATCCTTGCCGAAGAGCGCTGCACTGATGAGCGGCAAGTACCAGCCCACGGCAAAATACTGAATCGACTGTCCGATCTGGACGGTCGCGGCAAGAATGGTGCGCGGCAGATAGATGCCACGGAAAATCAGGGCGACATTGGCAATGCCGCGACGGGCCTGATTCAGAACCGGCAAACGGTCTTCGGGCACGGCAGCAATGAAATCACGATGATAGATGCGGGTCATCGCGCGGGCAGCCTCTTCCAGCCGCTCCTTGCGGGCAAGCCAGATCGGGCTTTCAACCATGAACACCAGTTGCAGCATCATGATCGCAAAAGCAAAGACGCCGGTTGCAGCGACGGAATAGCGCCAGATCGAGTCGCCCACGTCCCAGCTGTAAAACAGCATGGCGAGAAGCACATTTGTGCACACGGCGGTGTACCAGATGCCCTGCCAGGTATTGAGGCGACTGCGCAGGCGCGCCGGCGTGAATTCGGCAAGCACAGCCATGGCGATAGCAAAATCGATACCGTAGGCGGCGCCAACAAAGAACCGTCCCAGAAGGATGACTTCATAGGAGTGGGCCGTCATCACCAGTACCGCCCCAATGAGCGCGATCAATTTTGCGAGGATCAGCGGGCGCATGCGGCCCCAGCGGTCGGCCATCCAGCCACCGATCGGATTGAACGCAATCGACACCCACGAGGCGAAGGACGTCATCAGAGCGACCTGCGCCGCATCCAATCCTAGATCGCGTGTCATTGGTCCAAGACCGGCACTCAGGGCAGAATTGGCAAAGGCATCAAGGAACAGGCCACCGAGGGCGAGCCACCAGATAACACCGGCGCGGCCTCGAATACCGTCATTCGCATCAATGTGGGAAATAATATCTGGTACGCCCCTAAGGGCTATCTTGCTTCCGTGCATTACGGCGTCCTCCCAACGTCGCTATGACATCTGCAAGAGGACACTTTGCCAGGAACCAGACACAGTAAGACCATCTTGCAGATAGTCTTACATCTTTAGTCTGCAAGCGGAATAGAACGCGTCTCGATTGCTTTGTCAAGCGACTACAGATTCAGCCAAACAAATTCATGCGTCGACGGATGCTTTCGCCAGTGTGAACGATATGGCGACGATGTTGCCGCAACAAAATCGCATAATGTATCAAGGGGAACGCACTTGTTCGCGCAGAATTAGCTACGCGACTTTGCAGCAACGACAGCTTCTGCCTGAATCACGCACATCTCGATTTCGTGCTTGGACATGCCGTTGGCCGCGTTTGCGAACCGCTCGATATAGGCCGACAGCTGTGGGTCTTGGGAGCTGGTCAGAGCTACGCCCAGTAGCCAGTTGGGTGATGTGCCAAGGGAATCCGCGATTCTAACCAGCGTAGCCAAGTCGGGCTCTCGGCGACCCGACGCGTAGTGTGCATAACGGCGTTCATCAAGTCCCACTCGCCGCGCTGCTTCAGCGTTCGAAGGCCGATGCCACTGTACCGCCGGTAACGAGAGCAATGGCACCCGCAGCTGCGCGTCGTTGGCGATTCGTTCACTAGATTCGCTCGCCAGCCAACCGGTTCACCAGCATTTCGACGAAGAGCCGGGTTCGAGCGGGAGTTTCGATACTATTCGGCCAGACTGCACTGATCTGTATTGGCGGCGGCTCGTGTTTGCAAAGAAGCACTTCAAGGCGACCTTCATCGATGTCCTTGCGGACCTGCCATAATGGCGCGAGGCCGATGCCGGCGCCGTGCAGCACGGCGGCATTGGCTGCCGCGGCATCGTTGCATCGCAGGGTTCCCTGCACGGGCGTTCGCACCACAGCGCCATTGACTGTGAGTGGCCAGGCAGCGCCTTCGGGGCCGAACGTGCGAACGACGCACAGATGCGTAGACAGATCTGAGGGTGCATGCGGGTAGCCGTGGCGCGCCAGATAGGCAGGAGCCGCAACGACGACGCGACGCAACTGCCCGACCTTTCTCGATCGAAGACTTGCTGCTCCCAGGTCGCCGATCCGAACGGCAACGTCGAGGCGGTCACCGATTAGATCTGCTGCGGTGTCATTCAGGACCAGGTCGATCTCCACCTCGGGAAACTTGTGAAGAAACGCAACGGCGGTTGGGATGACGAAGGTCGGCGCAAACAGGATGGATGCGCCGATCCTGAACACGCCGCTAACCCGAGATGTCTCCAGGCTCGCTTCGGCTCGTGCGTCCTCGATGTCCTTGAGTGCCGACCCGAGCCGTCGGTAGAAGGCGAGCCCGGCCGGTGTGGGATGCAGGCGTCGTGTCGTTCGTCGTACGAGTTCGATCCCGAGTTCACCCTCCAGCGTTGCCAGCGCGCGGCTGACCGACTGAAGCGACCGGTTCAGGCGCTTCGCGGCAGCCGTGAGGCTGCCCTGCTCGATGGTTTCCACGAATGCTTCGTACTGCTCGAGGCTGGCCATATTATCACTTTAAGCGGAAGAGTTATTCAAATACAGCGGCGATTATCACAGCTGAGGCAAGACTGCAAAATGGCGCACGGAATCATTTGTGAAAGAGCGCTATGCTATCTCAATCCCCCACAAAGCCAGAACAAGATGGTGATGAACCGGCATCCGAGATTTCCGGCACGCTCACGCTGCTGTTCGCCGCTGCAGTCGGAGTTGTTGTTCTCAGTCTCTACTCCTCGCAATCCTTGCTCGGGCCTATCGGCGCGTCCTTCGGTCTGGATGCAAGCGAGGCAGGCTTGGTCACCACGCTCACTCTGTTGGGTTATGCGAGCGGCCTGTTCTTGCTTGTTCCTCTCACTGACCTCGCCGAGAACAGAACCGTGATCGTCGCTACCTTGGCGGTCGATGTCGCCGCCCTCGTCGCGGTGGCCTGCGCCCCTACGCCCTCGTTATTCCTTGCAGCCTGTTACGTCGCTGGCGTGACAACGAGTGCGATACAGATGCTCGTGCCCGTTGCCGCACAGCTTAGTTCGGAAGCGCAACGCGGCCAGGTTGTTGGGAATGTGATGAGTGGACTCATGATCGGGATACTGCTGTCCCGTCCAGCGGCCAGCATGGTGGCTGAGCTTGCGGGCTGGCGATGGTTCTATGGCGTGGTCGCGGCCATGGTCGCAACTTTGACGACCGTTCTGATGTTCGTGATTCCCCGCCATCGTCCTCCCGCCCCCACGACATATCTCCAACTGATTGGCTCCATGTGGACTATCCTACGGGAGGAACCGCTCTTGCAGCGACGCGCGGTCTGCCAGGCACTTTGCATGGGCGCGTTCGGAGTCTTTTGGACCGCCGTCGCGCTACGACTTGCCGTACCTCCCTTTTCCTTGGGTCAGACAGGGATCGCACTCTTTGCTCTGGCCGGCGCAGCCGGCGCCGTCGTGGCTCCAATCGCGGGACGCGCGGGCGACCGTGGCTGGACGTGGGGCGCTACGATCCTTGCGGACTTGGCTGTGGTCGCCGCCATGGTGTTGGCCGAGGTTGGAGGCGACGCGCTGGTCCGCGGAACGACGGCAATTTCGTCGAACGTTGCCTTGGCGATTCTCGTGGCGGCGGCAGTCTTGTTGGATTTCGGAGTGATAGGTGACCAAACATTGGGCCGGCGTGCCATAAACTTTTTGCGGCCGGAAGCGCGGGGACGCGTAAATGGCCTGTTCACGGGCTTGTTCTTCCTCGGGGCGGCGGCCGGGTCGGGCTCGGCGGGCATCACGTGGGTGCACTTTGGGTGGCCTGGTATCTGCACGGTGGGCGCAGCTTTTGGCAGTGCGGCGTTGGTTACTTCTCTCTCTGAGCGCTCCAGAACAATAGCGCCTAATCAGAATAGCGGCTCGGATACCACTCCGGAACAGTCGGCCACATGATCCCATGCTCTCGCGAATCCTTGCGCTGTGCGACGCCGG
This sequence comes from Ensifer sp. Root142, assembly GCF_001426785.1. NCBI lineage: Bacteria > Pseudomonadati > Pseudomonadota > Alphaproteobacteria > Hyphomicrobiales > Rhizobiaceae > Ensifer > Ensifer sp. Root142. The sequence continues at coordinate 27,452 of NZ_LMFK01000002.1, read as the reverse complement.
CCGGTGTCCGTCACCTGCATCATCCATTCTTGCAACCAGGAGGTCCTGTCATGACCAATGTCGTTTTTCTCGCGCAGTTCTGGGGCTGGCTGACCTTGATCGTCGCCGCGGTGTTCTTCCTCCGTCCGGACCAGCTTCGCCAGGTGAAGTTGCTCATGATCCAGAACCGTGGCTTCTCGCTTGCTTACGGCTTTATGTCCCTGATACTCGGAATTATGTCGGTCGTGCTATACAATCGATGGTCGTTGTCGTGGACCGTAATTGTAAGTCTGTTTGGTTGGCTTGCGCTGTTGAAGGGGGTATACGTGCTTGCTTTCAACGAGATCTCCGAAAAGCCTTCGCTTGAAGCTCGTCTCGCCTCAACCCGTATCGCGCTTGTGATCGTGGGGTTGCTCGGGCTATTTATGATCGCCGCGAGCATGACCACGCCGGCTGGATGAGAATGGGTCACTCGCCGTGGCGAGATGGCTCCGCTCGATAGCAGACAAGTGCTATCTTGTTGCCGTCTGGGTCTCTGACATGGGCGCAGTAGAACCCAAACTAAGTGTCGCTGCCGGCGGGTCGCAGCACTCGTTGCATCGACAGCTGGCAGGATGCCGGCCCTCCTTAGAGCGCTCGCGGGTTTAGATCATGAAGGTGGACTTCCGCGTGGTTGAATGGGCTCAACCTCGCGGCCGCGAAAATAATTTCGGTGCCGTGTCTGTTCTCGGCATCCCCGTTCGTCATGTTGACAGGGCCACCCGCGATGACATGGTGTCACGCACGGACCGCCCGAATGGGGAGACCGATGAAGGTCATGGTGATTGGCAAGGCGACCATTGAGTCCGAAGCCGGCGTCATACCGTCCGCCGAGTTGATGGAAGCAATGGGCAAGTACAACGAGGAATTGATCAAAGCCGGCATCCTGCTGGCCGCCGAGGGCCTAAAACCGTCCTCGGCCGCGGTGCGCGTGCACTACGACGGCATCAACCGCACCGTCACCGACGGGCCTTTCGCCGAGACTAAGGAGTTGATCGCCGGCTTCATGCTGTGGCAGGTCCGCAGCATGGAAGAGGCCGTCGAATGGGTGAAGAAGTCCCCGATGCCGGGCGAGGTCGACATCCGACCGCTCTTCGAGATTGAGGACTTTGCTGAATGGGACACGAACGGCAAATTCGCTGCCGGGCTACAGACGCGACGCGACCAGGTCGCGGACAAGAGCTGAGCCTTCAGCATTGACCACTCAGAAGGGAGCTCGGAATGACCATCCATATTTACTGACTTTTGTGAATCCCCACAGACCCTAGTAAACGGAATAGCCGTTTAGTAGCTAACCAACTTTCATGTCTGCGGATTTGCCGGCGGCAAGGCAGAACCGCCGGAAGCCGAAGACCTTGATCAACACCGGGTTCGACCTCATTCGCCGAAAGCCCGAGTTCACCACGTCGACGATAGAATTGGGCATCAAACCTGAGCCCCACAGCCTATGGATGTGGATTGGGGAAGCCATGCCGTTCGGATAGGGCGGCAAGGATCTTGTCCTTTTCGGAAATGAACGCTCTTCCTTGAAAGACATCGGTTTGATGCTTCGATGTTTCGCCGTCCGCCAGCACAAGCAGCGGTAGGGACTGATTCATGTCTCCTACCAGAGCAACGACGGGCAATCGCGGACGAGGCCACGCAACCCGTTCAACATCGATCTTTCGCGCTAAATCAGGAAACGAGGCCAGGACTCCCTCCATGAGGGCACAATGCCAACAGTAAAATTGCTGGCCCGGATAGGCGGGATCTTCGAAACCTGGTCGAAGCAGAAACAGTCTGTCTTTTTCTGTCATTTCGGCAGATACCTGAACCTACAGGACATCGCCGGATCACAGCTCATACTGCAATGGCGCGATGTGCGCGATCCTCGTGACGACCGTTTCTTCGCACCGGATAGGCTTGGGCAACGACCGCTAGGCCGCAACCTGCGAAGCGAGTGAGTTCCTCATCCAGTCAGGCCATGCACGAGGTCGATGATCTTCTTTGCTGACATGGACGAGGCTGACGCGCGCTGCGAACTTCGGTGCGTCGTCGATGGCGCCGGCGATCGAAAGATGGATACTCGACGTTCCGATCCGTTCAACCAGCAAATCGAATTGCAGTATCTCCCCCAGGCGACACGGCGCACGGAAATCGACCTGAAGCGAGGCCACCGGGATGGCGCTTTGCATCTCGACGTGGATTTTGGCGAAGTCAACGCCAACGACGCCGGCGAACCAATCTTCGACGGTGGCATTGATCATTTCAACATAGCGCGGGTAGAAAACGATCCCGGCCGGATCGCAGTGCTGGAAGCGGATCAATTCTTGTCTTCGGAACATCGCTCTCTCCGTGGCGAACCGCTATGATATGAGAATCGCGCGGAAGTCGTTGACATTCGTGCCAGTCGGTCCGCACACGAAGAGATCACCGACCGCCGCGAAGGCGGACCAGGCGTCGTTCTTCATAAGGTGGTCGTCGGCGCGGACCCCATGGGACAGCATGCGATCAACGCACCTGCTGTCTGCAAAGGCGCCGGCATTATCCTCGCTTCCGTCGATGCCATCCGTGTCTGCGGCAAGCGCGTGGATGCGTTTAGTCCCCAGTATGTTCAGGGCGAAGGAGAGGAGAAATTCGGTGTTGCGCCCGCCCTTGCCGTTTCCCTTTACGGTCACTGTAGTCTCGCCTCCCGACAGCAGGACGACTGGGCGTTCGAACGGCCTGCCGTTGTGTTCGATCTCCCGCGCAATCGCGGCGTGGAAGGCGCCTGCCTCGCGAGCCTCTCCCTCAAGAGAGTCCGACAGTATTACTGCTCGTAAGCCCTTGCTTGCGGCGGCAGCGGCCGCCGCCTCCAACGATACCTTCGCCGATGCGACGACGTGCACTGAATTTCGCTCGAAAACCGGATCGGTCGGCTCCGGAGCCTGCCTTGCCGATTGCAGATGGCGGATAACGTTCTCTGGAAGATCGATCCTGTACCGATCAATCATGGCCATCGCGTCGCTCGAGTTCCCAGCACTCGGGATTGTTGGTCCGGAAGACACCAGAGAAGGATCGTCTCCAGGTATGTCGGAAACGATGAGCGTGACCACCTTCGCGGGATGCGCGGCGGCGGCCAGCCGACCACCTTTGATCCGCGAGAACTGCTTTCGGATCGCGTTCATGGCCGAGATGGGCGCCCCCGATTTCAGAAGAGCCTCGTTCAACGCAATTTCATCAGAGAGCTCGAATCCATCGGGCGGAGCCGGCAACAGAGCCGATCCTCCGCCGCACACGAGGGCGATGACAAGGTCGTCTGCGGTCAGGCCCCGAACCAGTTCGAGCAGCCGTTCGGACGCCCGCAATCCCGCGGCGTCGGGTACCGGGTGCGAAGCCTCTAACACCTCGATATGATCGCAAGCAACACCGTAGCCATACCGTGTCACCACTGCGCCCTCGAGCCTACCCGGCCAGATTTGTTCCAGGGTTCGGGCTAGCTGCGCGGAACCCTTTCCTGCGCCGACGACGATTGTTCGGCCCCGTGGAACTTCGGGCAGGAAAGGACGGAGGCAGTGGTTCGGATTGGCAGCTTCTACCGCTGCTTCGAAGAGGGTCACGAGAAGTGCTCTGTGGTCCTGCATTGCTTGACTTTCACGAAGTGGGTTAGGGGTTGTAGCCTGCGTACGTTTCAACGATGTCGGACTCGACCACGCCGGCTGCTGCGAGTGGAAGCGTCGCGAGCTCCGGCACGCCCGCGAGGGAGCTGCCTCGACGATCTGAAAGGCGCCAGGCTCATCGCCCCGGTGCCAAATCTGCCTTGTGAAGCCGATGCTATAGAGAGGGCACGCTCGGGCGCGCCCAGAGGGACCATTGGCTCGAAGTCGGCCTCGAAACACTTCTCCGTCAGGCGTCGAGAGATGACGAGGAACTGCACGATCGAACCGTCCTATCTGGCTATAGGGGCTGTGCTGGCACGAACTACTAGTCGAAGCGGAAGCTCGCGCTGGCGCATATGTTGGCGTTGGGCATCCGTGGCGAGCAGATAGTCTCCAGCCATCATACCCATTTCGCGGGCGGGCACTTCTACTGTAGTCAGATCTGGCGTAGTCAGTTCAGCGATCTCAAGATTGTCGAAGCCAAGCACCGAGATATCGGCTGGAACGGCGATGTTGTTTTCATGGCAGTACTTGATGACGCCGGCGGCGATGATGTCGCTTCCGCAGAAGACTGCGGTCGGCCGTTCGGGCCTTTCCATGAGGCGTTTCATGGCGTTGCGGCCACCCTCGATCTTGTAGGCGGACTCTAGAACCGGGGCGTCCGATTTCGCGATCCCCTGCTTTTCCAGTTCCGCGATGAAGCCGTCACGCCGCGCCGCCGCCCTGTCGTTGTTCTCCGTAATGCCGGCGATCATCGCAAGTTTCGTGTGACCGAGATCGAGGAGGTATCTGGCCGCCATCCGGCCCGCCTTTTCATTGTCAAATCCTACGGCGGCGCCTACGTCGGTGGAGGCAGATGTGTAGGTAAAGACGTAAGCAATTTTTCTCTGCTCCAGCAGTGCTATCGTCTCTTTGCGATGGATGGAACCGACCAGGATCATCGATTCAACACCACGCTCAACCAGCAAGCGCACTTGCTCCCACTCCATGTCGATGTCGTAGAAAGAAGTGCTGATTATTATAGACACGTCCTTCTCGGCCAGCCGAGCCTGCAGGCTGTTGACCATGGTCGCATAGATCGCGTGATCGAGCGTGGGGATCACCGCCCCGACAAGGCGCGACTTCATCGACCGCAATGCTCGGGCGGAGCCATTGGGAACATAGCCAAGGTCAGCTGCTGCTTTCAGAACCCGCTCGCGCACACCGAGGTTAACGGTAGGATTGTTGTTCAACACACGCGACACCGTTGCGGGCGAGCAACCTGCCCGTTTGGCCACGTCAACCAGTTTTGCGTCCAGCTCCAAGTGTGTCTCCTCATTGCGCATTTGAGAAATCGATTTATCGCAGCTTTGGCTCAGAGGTTCAACCGTCAAAATTTCGAGGGATGCCAAAATTTGTATCTTTTCGTGAGGAACCCAATGAATCGTTTGACCGAAAATGACCAATTTTGGAGGGAAGGGCCGTGCATTTGCGGGTTTTCTTTGCGCAATGTTAGGAAAATCGTTGACGGCTCCGGTCTTCAGAAGACGGCCGCTTCCAGCAAGTCATTTCAAAATTGGTCTTGACAGTGTCGATATGGATTGAGAAAACGATTTCACGAACGTCGTTGAGGAGCGCGTTCATAATCCAGATCACGCTTTGTCGTCCGCCGATCATGGCGGGCCGATCGTGTCGTTTTTTCGAAGCTCGGGAGAGGCTTATGAAGGGTATTTCCAAATTTATCGCAGCAACCGTGTTTGCCTGCGCAGCCGCGGCGTGTGCGCATGCACAGTCGGTCAACGAGATCATATCAAGCGGCAAGGTCCGCATCGGCGTCAATGCGGGTGCTCCGCCGTTCAGCATGATTGACGGCAGCGGTGCGACCGTTGGCTACGACGTCGATGCGGCCAATCTCATTGCGAAGCATCTTGGAGTGAAGGCGGAGATCGTTCCGTTCACCACGGCTGCGCGCATTCCGGCGCTGGAAGCAAACAAGGTCGACATTGTTGTCGCCACACTGTCACCAACCCCGGCTCGTGCCCAGACCGTGATGTTCACGATGCCCTATAGCACCTTCCAACTCGTCATTTTGGGCGCGAAGGACGCCACTTTCGCAAAGCTCGAAGATCTCGCCGACAAGAAGATCGGCGTCTCCCGCGGCACGCCGCAGGAGGCTGCCCTCGACAAAATGGCGCCTGAGGGGGCTGTCGTTACGCGCTTTGAAGACGACTCAACGACGATGCAAGCTCTCATCTCTCAGCAGGTTGACGCCATCGCCATTCCGGAAACCGTGTATGGCGAACTGAAGAAGGCGCGCCCAGACATTGCGTTTGATCCGAAATTCACCCTGTTTAATCAGTACATGTCGATTGCCGTACGTAAGGACGCTTTCGAACTTCGCCAATGGCTAAATACGACGCTCTCCTTCATCAAACAGAGCGGTGAGCTCGACGACATCTCGGTCAAATGGACCGGAAAGAAGCTACCGCCGACCATGCCCGTCTTCTGACAATCGAGGCGAGCGGCGATTGATAAACGCGTCGCTCTGCCGCCCGTTTCGGTGGAGGCTTGCTTTGTTCTTCGATCTTCAATTCGCTCCCGTCCTGGTGAGTATGCCCGCGCTAATCGAGGGTATGCTGCTGACCATCGAGCTTTCGATATCCGCAATTATCTGCGGAAGCGCGCTCGGACTGCTCGTGGCGCTCCTTCGCCACCTGGCGCCGCCCTCACTGCGCTGGCCGATGACGGTTTATGTGGAACTGATCCGAAACACCCCGTTTTTGATCCAGCTCTATATCATCTTCTTCGGTCTGCCGGCTTATGGCGTCAAGGTCACTGCCATAGAGGCAGGTCTGATCGCGATGACTATCAATCTCGGCGCCTATACCTCGGAAATCTTTCGCGCCGGGATCGACTCAATTCATCGATCGCAGATCGAGGCCGGTCATGCCCTGGCGCTGACGCGGCTGCAAATCTTTCGGCACATCATCCTGAAGCCCGCCATACAGAAGGTCTGGCCGTCACTCGTCAGTCAGTTCGTCCTCATGATGCTTACATCGAGCGTGTGTTCCTTCATTTCGGTCGAGGAACTCAGCGGTGCTGCAAGTACCATTCAATCGGCGACCTTCCGAAGCTTCGAAACCTACATGGTTGCTGGCGTGCTCTATCTAGCATTGGCCATCGTCCTGAAGTTCGGCCTCTTCGCTCTGGGCTCGTTCTTCTTTGGCAGGAAGGCGGCTAGAGCGCGCTCTTTCGGCCCGACAACGCTGGCGATCGCCAAGGAGGTCAAGCCATGATCCGTGATTTCGGCATACAGGAGATCTACATCCTTCTCGTGGCCGCGCGCTGGACGATCCTTCTCACTGTTTCGGCGAGTTTGATCGGCGGCGTCGTCGGACTGGCGATTGCTCTTGCGCGGGTCTCGGGTTTCAAATGGTTGCGCGCCTTGGCGACGGGATGCATCGCGATCGTCCAGGGTATCCCGGCTCTCATCCTGCTGTTTCTGTCCTATTACGGACTGTCGAAAGCCGGATACGACCTCCGACCGATGGTGGCCGCCTCGATTTCGCTGGCTGTATACGCCAGCGGCTATCTCGCTGACATCTGGCGCGGCGCAATTCAATCGGTGCCTAAACAGCAATGGGAGGCATCGACCTCGCTCGCTTTGACGAGGGCCCAGCAATACCGCTACATCATCCTGCCGCAGTCCATGCGCATCGCGCTGCCTCCGACCGTCGGCTTTCTGGTCCAGCTCGTCAAGAATACGTCCATCGTATCCATCGTCGGCGTCGTCGAGCTCGCGCGTGCCGCTCAACTCATCAACAACGCCACGTTCCAACCCTTTCGCGTGTTCATCGCGGTCGGCGTGATCTACTTCGTGATCTGCTACCCGCTTTCGATCGCGAGCAAACGCTTCGAGGTGAAATTCAATGCCTATCGTGCGAGTTGAGAACCTGAGGAAAAGCTTCGGTGCTCTTGAGGTACTGAAGGGTGTATCACTCAAGGTCCATAGGGGGCAGGTGGTCGCTTTGCTTGGGCGAAGCGGTTCTGGAAAGAGTACGTTGCTTCGCTGCCTCAATGGGCTGGAAAAGGTGAACGGCGGGACGATCGAAATTGCCGGCCATGGCATGAGTTACGGCGCGAATGCATTGCGTGAACTGCGCAAGGACGTGGGCATCGTGTTTCAAAGTTTCAATCTCTTCCCGCATCTATCAGTTCTCGACAATGTCATGTTGGCGCCGCGCTTGAGCAAGAAGATCAGCAAGGCTCAAGCAAAGCAAACAGCCTTGGAAATGCTTTCGAAGGTGGGGCTGCATGAAAGGGCTGCCTCTTATCCGGATCAGCTATCCGGTGGGCAACAGCAGCGGGTCGCGATCGCGCGTTCTCTTGCCATGAACCCGAAGGTGATGCTCTTCGACGAGGTCACCTCGGCGCTCGATCCCGAGCTGACGAACGAAGTCCTCGTCGTCATGGAAAAGCTTGCGGCCGACGGTATGACGATGATCCTTGTCACCCATGAAATGGAGTTCGCGCGGAAGGTCGCCACGACCACCGTCTTCATGCACCAGGGTCTCATTCACGAGTCAGGTCCCTCCAGGGAAATCTTTGCGAGCCCGCAGACGAACGAGTTTCGTCAGTTTCTGGGTGCCGCGTAGACATTCTGCGAAAACGTTTTACGTAGTTCAATGGCGGTGAAATCGGTCTTTCTTTGCCAATCCATAGACCTAAGCTTGACTGGATTGTGAAATCATGAGAAATCGTTTTCTTAGAAAGTGCATGGGAGGTTCGCATGCTGTTAAATGGAATTAAGGTTGTAAGTTTCTGCCACTTCCTGCAAGGCCCGGCAGCCGACCAGTATCTTGCCGACATGGGAGCCGACGTAATCAAGGTCGAGCCCCTGACCGGTGCTTACGAGCGTCAGTGGTCCGGTGCCAACGTGTACGTGGAGGGCGTCAGCGGCTTCTACCTCTGTGCAAATAGAAACAAGCGTTCCATCGCCATCGACCTTAAAAGTCCCGAGGGCACGGACGTTGCCAGGAGGCTCATAGCTGAGGCGGACGTCGTGCTGGAGAATTTTCGCCCCGGCGTGTTTGCTCGCCTCGGCTTCGATGACGCCGCGCTAGCGCGCATCAATCCGACGCTTATCTTCGCCTCTGCGAGCGGATTCGGATCGAGCGGGCCGATGGCGAACAAGCCTGGTCAGGATCTTCTGGTCCAGGCGCGTTCGGGTCTTATAAGCGTGACGGGCAGCAGGGAATCGGGTCCCACGCCTGTAGGTGCTGCAGTCGTCGACCAGCATGGCGGCGCGCTTCTTGCGATGGGAATTCTGGGGGCTCTCGTCAGGAAGATCAGGGAGGGCAAGGGTACTCGCGTTGAGGGTAGTCTACTTAACGCAGGTATCGACCTTCAAGGCGAGCCGCTTGTAAACTGGTTCGCCGGTAATATCGACCGCACTGCCCTGCATCGCGAAAAGAACCTTGCAACCTGGTTCCATCAAGCACCCTACGGGGTCTATCCGACCTCCGATGGTCATGTTGTCGTGTCGCTATGCGAAACTGCAAACTTGGCGGACGCGGTCAACAGTGACGCGCTTCGGGCTCTGGTATCCAACGATCGCTACGAGGATCGCGACGCCTTCGCCCGTGCACTGGCCGAGGCGACCGCCAACTTCACGATGGCCGAACTCGAGGAGCGCTTCGACGCCAAGAACGTCTGGTGGGCGCCGATCAAGTACTACGACGAGCTGCTGGACGACCCGCAGATCGTCCATTCGCAGGTCTTCCGAGAAGTAAATGTGCGCGGCAGGAAGATTCGGCTGGTCAACCACCCGAACAGATATGACGGCAAGGTGCCGGATCTGCGAGTGCTGGCCCTCGAGATTGGCGAACACACAAATGAAATTCTCGTCGAGCACGGCTACTCGCAGCCCGAGATTGATGCGCTTATCGCTTCGAAAGCGGTAGTGGCCTCTCGAGACGTCGAACTAAAGACGAAGGGAGCGGCGTGATGAAGGGGCATAGCGCAGGCGAGAGCGGTTTTGCGTCGGGGGGAGTTACGTCCGGTACGGATCGCGGCGTTGCAATCGTCACGGGGGCAAGGCGTGGCATTGGCCGCGCAATCTGCCTCGAGTTGGCGGCGGCCGGATTCGACATCGCAGTTGCAGACGTTATGTCGGACGAGGGCGGCGCGGAGACTGTAAGACTGGTCGGCGAACGCGGACGAAAAGCGAGCTTCTATCAGTTAGACATCTCGAAGACCGCCCACTATGCGGACTTTCTTTCCCGCGTCGAGGGGCAGCTCGGTACGGTGAACTGCCTGGTCAACAACGCTGGTGTTCAGGTGTCCGAACGAGGCGATCTGCTCGACGTCTCCGAGGAGAGCTTCGACAGACTGCTGGACATCAACCTTAGAGGTACGTTCTTTATGACTCAGGCGGTAGCCCGCCGGATGGTCGAACGAACGGCTACTCCGCACGACCGGTCGATCGTCTTCATCACTTCGGCCAACGCGCATCTCGTCTCCCCGGAAAAGGGGCCCTACTGCATATCGAAGGCGGGGCTATCCATGGCGTCGCAGCAGTTCGCACTGCGCTTGGCCGAACATCAGATCAACGTCTACGAGATCCGCCCCGGCCTGATCAGGACCGACATGACCGTGGACGTGGTGGAACGCTACACCGCTGGCATCGAGGACGGGACCCTCTCGGCGATCCGACGCTGGGGCCAGCCGGAAGATATAGCGCGCGGCATCGCGACGCTGGTAACCGGCGGCATCCCCTTCAGCACAGGCGACGTCTACAACATCGGTGGAGGAATGCAGGTTCCGAGGCTTTAGTTTCTGGAGCCTTGAGAAAACGATTTCACAGTATTTATGGGAGGCATGCAATGACGGCTCCGATCCTGGAGATGAAGGGGATCCATAAGAGGTTTCCTGGCGTCTACGCGCTGAAGAATGTCAGTTTCTCAGTTGCGAAGGGAAGCGTGCACGGCCTGGTCGGGGAAAACGGCGCGGGCAAGTCGACGCTGATGCGGATTCTTTCCGGCGCACATGAGGCAACGGAAGGGAAGGTCGCTGTCGACGGAATTGATGTCGAGAATCCGAACCCCGAAAAGATGCTCGCACTCGGGATCGCAGTCATCTATCAGGAACTCGCTCAGGCACCCCATCTCACCGTCGCGGAGAACATCTATCTCGGGCGTCTTCCGAAAACTCGGCTCGGAACGGTCGACTGGCGCAAGGCACGCGCCGACGCTGGCGTGATCTTGCAGAAACTCAATTTCAATGTGGATCCAGCTGCCCGCATCGGTCGCCTGAGCGTCGCGCAGAGGCAGATGGTCGAGATCGCGAAGGCGATATCGAGGGATGTGAGGGTGATCGTTCTCGATGAACCCTCGGCCGTCCTCGGCGACAGCGAACTGCATAACCTCTTCGAGATGATACGTACTCTCAGCAGAGATCAGGGCGTATCCTTCGTCTACATCTCGCACCGTCTGAAGGAACTCTATGAGATCTGCCAGGAGGTGACCGTGCTCCGGGACGGTCAGATAATCTCCACTGCGCCGATACTGGGAACGACCACCGCAGATCTCATCAGACAGATGGTGGGCCGCGAGATGAGCGACATCTTTCCAGAACGGTTGGAGCCCAAAGAGGATATCCGGCTTTCGGTATCCAATTTGAACCGCGTTGGTGTCCTGAAGGATATCTCGTTTGACGTCCGTCGTGGCGAGATTTTTGGAATCTGCGGGCTTGCGGGCTCCGGCCGTACCGAAGTGCTTAGAGCGATCGCTGGCGCGGATCGAGTCGACAGCGGCGAAATCAGGATCGACGGCAGGAAGCTCGACGTAAAAAATCCCCGTTTGGCGCTTTCGAACGGGATCGGGCTTCTCCCGGAGGATCGCAAGACGGAGGGGCTGTTCCTCGATCAGTCGGTCGCGTTCAACGTGACAATATCCGCTCTAGGCGGGCTGAAGTCGGGCGGCTTGCTAAGCGCGTCGAAAGAGCGGGACAAGGTAGCAAGCTACATCAAGCAGATGCGGATCAAGACACCGTCTAGCTCGACGCGCGTTCGCACTCTGTCCGGGGGAAACCAGCAGAAATGCGGAATCGCTCGGCAGCTTAACGCCGGCACAAGCATCTTGCTCATCGATGAGCCGACGCGTGGCGTCGACGTGGCCGCTAAGCGCGAAATCTACGATCTGCTGGTGCAGCTAACCTCGACGCTCGGTGCGAGCGTCGTGATGGTTTCATCAGAGCTGCCCGAGGTGCTCGGGATGTGCGACCGCATCATGGTCATGAGGCAAGGAACGGTTTCCGCGATCGTCGACGGACAGGTTGCCACCGAAGAGACGCTCATGTCGCACGCCGTATGGAATTAGGGAGATTGGAAATGTCCACACGCCAATACACACATTTTATCAATGGTCGTTTCGATGGCGATGCCGCTTCGTACGTTGACCGCAAGTCGCCAGCCAGCGGCGAGCTGGTAGCGCGTTTCGCCACCGGCGACGTCGCCGATATGGATCGCGCAGTCGCAGCGGCACGTGCCGCTTTCGATCATGGCCCTTGGCCCCGAATGAGCGGCATGGAACGGGCGGAAGTCCTCAACAAGTTCGCCGATCTTATCCGGAAAAACTTCGACAGGCTTGTCCGCATCGAGGTCGAGGAGGTCGGCAAACCCATACGGTTCGCTCGGGGCGACATCGAAGGCAGCGTTGGTTTGATCCGCTATGCCGCATCGCTGGCGATGCAAATGTCTGGATCCACCTACACGAATCTGGGCGCGAACAAGACGGCGTTGTTGATGCGCGAACCGGTCGGCGTCGTCGCCCTCATTACGCCTTGGAACTTCCCGGCTCTTATCCTGATGCAAAAGGTCCCGTTTGCGCTCGCTGCCGGTTGCGCAGTCGTCGTAAAGCCATCGGAGTTCACGTCGGGGAGCGCTTTCGAGCTCGCGGCCCTTGCGGCCGAGGCAGGCGTGCCCAACGGCGTCTTCAATGTCGTCAGCGGAAAGGGCTCCGTGATCGGGCAGTCGCTTGCGGAACATCCAGGCGTCGACTTCATCTCCTTCACTGGCTCCACTCGGATCGGTCAGAACGTAATCGAGGCTTCGGCCAAGAACATCGTGAAGACGTCGCTCGAACTGGGCGGCAAGTCCGCCAACATCGTGTTCGCGGATGCCGATCTCGATGCGGCTGTCGATGGCGCTCTCATGGGCGTCTTTTTCAACAACGGCGAGTGCTGCGTCTCGGGCTCCCGCCTCTTCGTCCAATCTTCGATCGCGGAGGAATTCGTGCGGCGGGTCAGCGAGAGCGCGGCGCTCCTGAAAGTTGGGAATCCGTTCGACGAAGACACGGATATCGGCGCGATGATCGACAGCAAACACATGTCGACCGTCATGGGCTTTGTCGAGTCAGGCGTGAGCGAAGGCGCGAAGCTGCTCACTGGTGGTAGCGCGGTGGAGAACAGTGCGGGCAACTTCGTACAGCCCACGGTGTTTGATCACGTCACACCACAGATGACGATCTTCAAGGAGGAGATATTTGGTCCGGTTCTTAGTGTTACGCGCTTCGAAACGCTCGACGAGGTCGTCGCACTGGCAAACGACAGCATCTACGGCCTCTCCAATTATGTCTGGTCCAAAAATATCGACACGGTGATGACCGTCGCGAGCCGCCTGAAAAGTGGCTGGGTGCAGGCCAACACGGTTATCGATGGGGCTCCGCAACTTCCCTTGGCTGGTGTCAAGGGATCGGGCTTTGGCTACGAAATGGGCCAGGCAGGCTTCGAGGAATTCACGCAAATCAAGACCCTGTTCATCCACACGGGTTCCCGTCAGCCGGTGTTTGCAAAATGAGCTCGACCTCTTCCATCGCTCTCCTTGTCTCAGACGTCGATCGCACGCTGCTGACGCACGATTACGTCCTGCCAGAGCAGGTCGTGAACGCGATTGCGCGAGCCAAGGAGCGGGGAATTCAAGTCGTGCTGGCATCAGCACGTTCTCCCGAGGCGCTACGTCCCTACGCCGAGCGTCTCGGGCTTGCCGACCTTGTGGCCTGTTTCAATGGCGGCTGGATCGGCAGCCTGCGGTCCGGCGTCGCAATCTCTTCGACGACAATCGATCGAAATCACGCCTTGTCAGCAATGCGAATGGCGACCGAGCTCGGACTGAACGCTCTTTGGTATGGCTCCGACCGCGTCTATGCCCTGGAACGCAACTCGATCGTAGACCACGAGGTCAAGATCACCAGCGAAAGCCTGAGCGTGGTGGATCGGTTCGAGGATCTTCCTGGTCGTCCGGGAAAGATCATGTGCGTTCGCGGCGACCAGAACGATGCCGTCGCTTTCGACACGCTGCAGATGAGGTTCTCCAAAACTCTCTCGCTGGTCAGATCACATTGGCGGCTTCTCGAGATCAATCCGCCAAGCGTTTCGAAACGCGCAGCGATCGAACTCCTGTCCACGCACCTTGGCGTCTGCCAGGAACGCTGTGCAGCCGCGGGAGACGCCGACAACGACGTCGAGATGTTGCGCTGGGCAAAGATCGCGCTGACCGTCGGCAATGCAATCGATGAGATCAAGAGCTTTGCGGCCTTCATAGGCCCATCCTGTGACGAGGGCGGGATGGCCGTCGCCGTCGACTGGCTCGCCTACCGGCTCCATGAGCCATCAAATGAAAACAAGGGAGGAGAGAGGAATGGCTAACATGGCAACTAGAGAAGCGACACTTGAGAGCTCGCTCACTGCTCGGACCTGGTCGGTCGCGCAAAGCCTTGGCCTCTTCTGGGTTCTCGTCGCGCTCTGCGCGGTGGCGATCTATCTTTCGCCGAGCTTCCTGCAGATCGGAAACCTGATGAACGTCGGGCGACAGATCGCCCTGTTCGGTATCGTCAGCATCGGAATGACGTTCGTCATCCTTACACGCGGCATCGACCTCTCGGTCGGGTCGATCGTGGGGGTCGTCGCGGTTTCAAGCGCGATGCTTCTGTCATCAGGGACCGCAATTCCGGTCGTCATTTTTCTGGCACTCCTCATGGGGGCCGCACTTGGTGCTTTGAATGGCCTCGGCGTCGTGTTCTGCCAGATGCCGCCGTTTATTATGACGCTGGGCACCCTGGTAATGGGTCGCGGGATCGCGATGACCATCGCGAACGGCGAGCCGCAAACCCTCGGCGAGGCCACCGACGCCTTCTATTTCCTGGGCGGCGGCTTCCTTCTGGGCGTACCAGTCCCGATTTGGATTTTCGCAGGCGTCGCCCTGATCGCGTTCGTCGTTCTTCGATCGACTTCTTTCGGGAGGCAAGTCTATGCTGTCGGTTCCAACGCCGAAGCCGCGCGCCTTGCAGGCATCAAGGTTGGCGCCGTCCTCATGTCCGTCTACGTGGTCTCGGGTGTTCTCGCCTCCCTCACGGCGCTCATCACGATATCGCGCCTGACTGTTGGAGAGCCGACCGCGGGCACCAATCTCGAGCTCGAGGCGATCGCTATCGTGGTGATCGGCGGCACGAGTCTGTTTGGCGGCGAAGGCACGGTCATCGGTACGGTCATCGGCGCTGCAATCATCGCAGTTATCGCAAACATCCTTAACCTGCTGGGTATCTCGCCCTTTACGCAGCAGATCGTAAAGGGCGCCATCATCATCGCTGCCGTCATGTTTGAGGTCTATCGCCACCGCCAGCGGGTCTGAATGCCGTCGCGCCATAGTGGCGCGCGGATGCTTGCAACTGTTCATCATTGGGAGGAGTGATCATGAATACGAACCGTAGACAGTTTCTGACGATTTCCGCAGCACTGGCTGCCGCAGGCACGATAGGTTTGCCGCTGCGCGGCGCCCTTGCAGCCGAAAAGATCAAGATTGGTTTCAGTCAAGGCACGATGAACCATCCTTGGCGCATCGCCATGGTCGAGGTAAACGAGAAGTACGCCACCGAGCATTACCCTGATCTCGATATCATCGTGACCGACGGCAACAACGACGCCGCCAAGCAGGTCGCCGATGTGGAAAGTCTCCTGACCCAGGGCATCAAGGTGCTCGTCATTTCCCCGCTCACCGAACAGGCTTTGACGCCGGTTGTGAAGGATGCAATGGCGCAGGGCATCCCCGTCCTGACGCTCGACCGCAAGGTCAACACTGAGGTCAATTGCCACCTTGGCGGTCTCAATTTGCCGCTTGGCGAGGGAGCCGGGAAGTTCCTGATCAACGCTCTTCCAAACGGCGGCAACATCATCGAGCTCCAGGGTACGGCAGGCGCTTCGGCCACCAATGACCGGCACAAGGGGTTTGAGAATGCGATCTCGGGCATTTCTGCGTTCAAAGTCGTGGCCAACCAGAACTGCGACTACACGCGCGACAAGGCCGTGAAGTTCATGGAAGACATGCTGCAGCGCTTTAAGCCGGGCGAAATTCAGGCTGTGTACGCTCACAACGACGAGATGGCCCTGGGCGCGATCCAGGTGATGGAAGCAGCAGGCCGCCTCGAAGGCGTGAAGGTAATCGGCATGGACGGCCAGAACACGGCGTTCCAAGCCATCAAGGACGGCAAGATGTCGGCTTGCTTCATCTATCCCTTCTGCGCTCCGGAAGGCATTCAGACGGCGTACAAAATGGCCAAGGGCGAGGCCGTCGACAAGGAAATCACTCTGCCCACCGTCCAGGTTTCTAGCGACAACGTCGACCAGTTCCTCGGCAAGGGCATCTAAAGCACGCCAGCGAAGGGCCGCGTCGCGAGAGGATGCGGCCCCATCTCGAACAGAAGGAAGAAGCGATGGCATCCGTTCGCCACTACGACAACCCTCAAGGGGTCATCCCCGCTGTCCTCATGCCGTTCAACGCCGACCTCGAGGTCAACGAGAAGGCATATCGCAATCATCTCGCTGATGTCGGTAGCGTCGAAGGCATCAGCGCGATAACCATAAACGGTCATGCGGCCGAAGTCGCGTCGCTAACACTGGACGAACAGTACCGCGCGATTGCCGTGACCAAGGAGGTTCTGGACGAGCGCGTTCCGACCATCGTCGCCGTGTACACGAATTCTAGCCTGGAGGCGGCGCGCATTGCCCGCAGGGCGCAGGATGAGGGTTCCAATGCGCTGCTGGTCTTCCCGCCGGAGGTCATGGTCCTTGGTGGACACATGCGTCCGGAAATGGCCTACGAGCACTATAAGCGGATTACCGACGCGTCGGATCTGCCGATCATTCACTACCAGTTCCCCCTCAACTCGAACCTCGCCATACCGCTGCCAACCCTGCTGGAGCTTTGCTCCCGCTTCCCGTCTATCAAGGCGATCAAAGACAACTGTGGTGACGGCAATCTTCATGAACGCCAGATCCGCGAACTCAAGGCTCTAGACCGTCCGGTCAAAACGCTGACGACGCACAGCTCCTGGCTTCTCGGTTCCCTGGCTCTAGGTTGCGATGGCCTGCTATCAGGCGCAGGCTCCGTGATCGCCAACCTTCAGGTCGCACTCTTCCGCGCAGTGCAGGCCGGCGACCTCAATGCGGCGAAGGCAATAAATGACAAAATATATCCGACGGTCAGGGCATTCTATGATCACCCGCTTCTCGACATGCACAATCGCATGAAAGAGGCTCTTGTTATTCTCGGCCGCTGGGACGAGGCCAATGTACGTCCGCCGCTCGTCAAGCCGACAATCACCGAGATCGAGAAGATCAGGCGTTGCCTGGCGCAGGCGGGCCTGACAGCGGAGACCCTCTACGGGAAGGTGTCCTAATCGATGACCGCACTCGTGCTGAAAAACCGCCCGTCGCCCGGCGTGTTGCACCTAACGCTAAACCGTCCGGAAAAGCTGAACGCCTTGTCGAAGGAACTCCTGGGAGAACTTGTCGGTCTCTTGCGCGACGCGAAAGCGGATGACGGCGTCGGCTGTGTTGTTCTCACAGGCAGCGGACGTGCTTTTTCGGCCGGTGCGGACATTTCCGACATGTTGGAACGAGGGGTCGCCTCCTACTCAGACCCCGACAGGCTGGCCCTCTGGCAAGAGGTTCAGGATTTTCCGAAGCCAATCATCGCCGCGGTGAACGGCTTTGCATTGGGAGGCGGCCTGGAGCTCGCGCTGCTTTGCGACATAATCATCGCTGCCGAAACGGCAAAGTTTGCCACGCCTGAAATCAACATCGGCTCGTTTCCCGGTGATGGCGGCACGCAAAGACTGCCGCGACTGGTCGGACGTAGCTTCGCCATGCAGATGGTCCTCACCGGGCAGTTGGTCGATGCTTCACTTGCGGAACGGAAGGGCCTCGTTAGCGAAGTCGTGTCTGCCGATGACTTGCAGAGCCGAACCATCGAAATTGCATCGGCGATTGCAGCGCAGTCCACCGCGATCACACCCTATGCTAAGCGCGCGGTCAGGGCAGCCGATGAACATTCCCTCGCTGAAGGGCTGCGCGTCGAGCACG
The DNA here is from genome assembly GCF_001426785.1 of Ensifer sp. Root142. Classification (NCBI taxonomy): domain Bacteria; kingdom Pseudomonadati; phylum Pseudomonadota; class Alphaproteobacteria; order Hyphomicrobiales; family Rhizobiaceae; genus Ensifer; species Ensifer sp. Root142. Next base: position 9,423 of record NZ_LMFK01000002.1, on the reverse strand, counting down.
AACTGACCGTCGAGGCTTTCAATACAGAAGACAGAATAGAAGGCCTTCGTGCCTTTGCTGAGAAACGCAAGCCGAAGTTCCAAGGCCGATAATGAGGTCTCTGAGGGGCCGGGAGGAAGCATGCCAGACTTTGATTACATCGTGACAGGTGCCGGATCGGCAGGCTGTGTGATTGCAAATCGCCTGAGCGAGGACCCATCCGTCAAGGTTCTTCTGCTCGAGGCGGGTAGCCGCGACTGGAACCCAATGATTCACATTCCGGGAGGAATCGGCAAACTGTTCGGTCCTGGAGTGAACTGGCGCTTCAAGACAATTCCTCAGCAGAACCTCGACAATCGTGAGATTTGGTACCCGCAAGGAAAGACGCTCGGCGGTTCGAGTTCGATCAACGCAATGATCTACATACGAGGTCAGCGCGAGGACTACGACAACTGGGCTGCCCTCGGAAATGAAGGTTGGAGCTACGAGGACGTCTTGCCGTATTTCCGCAAGTCGGAGGACAACGACCGTCTCGTAAACAAGTATCATGGCGAAGGGGGGCCGCTCTGGGTCTCGGACCAGGTCAGCCCCCACGAGCTTTCCAGGGCATTTGTCCGCGCGTGCCAGTCTTGGGGTTTGCCATACAACCCAGATTTCAATGGCGAGACGCAGTACGGCGCCGGCCTTTATCAGGTGACCTGCCGCGATGGGCGCCGCCGGAGTTCGGCGGTTTCCTATCTGCGTCCCGTGCGGTCGCGGAAGAACCTGACGGTCATGACTGGCTCAAGAGCCATTCGTCTTCTTCTCGAAGGGGACGCGGTTGTCGGCGTGGAGGTTGCGCAGGGACGCTCCTTAGGGAAGATCCGTTGCACTCGTGAAGTCATCGTCACAAGTGGCGCGATCAATTCTCCGCGCCTGCTGATGCTTTCTGGCATAGGTGACGCTGATGAGCTTCGGAAGGTCGGCATCGACCCGAAGGTCGATCTCAAGGGTGTTGGTAAGAACCTTCAGGACCATCTCTGCTCGAACATTCATCTGACCCTGAAAGAACCGATCAGCTACGATGGTCAGGATCGTTTTCCGCACGCGATTCGACATGGATTGCAATGGCTGCTCTACCGCAATGGCCCCGCTGCATCGGTAATCGTTGAAGGTGGTGGATTTGCCTCCAGCGAAAACAACGGTCGTCCCGATATGCAGATTCATATAGCGCCTGCGATGGTGGTCCGCGGCGGCCAGACGAGGCTCGACGGACACGGGTTCACCGTCAACACGACGTTCCTACGGCCGAGGAGTCTTGGCACCATTGCTCTTCGTTCAAGCAATGCAGCGGATGAACCGCTTATCGACCCCAATTATCATGCCGAGGAGCACGACCGCAGCATGTCGCTGACGTCGATCGAAACGACGCGCGAGATCCTGTCTCAACCCGCGATCGCCAAGTACATTCAGATTGAGCGGTTGCCGGGACCCGACGCAAAGTCCAAACAGGACATCATGGCCTACGTTCGACAGTACGCCTGCTGTGACTATCACCCCGTCGGCACGTGCAAGATGGGCATTGACGAAGATGCAGTCGTTGACCCGCAACTCCGCGTGAGAGGAGTGAGAGGGCTGCGCGTGGCGGACTCATCCATTATGCCCGTGCTCCTTAGCGGCAACACGAACGCACCCAGCATGATGATCGGTGAGAAAGCCGCCGACATGATCAAGCACGGTGTGTGACCTGAGACCCATCTTCCCTCCAGTTTTCAGGAGAGTCTTGGGGTTTTTTGAACCGCCCCAGGTTTCTGGACCAGCGGAGGGTAGAGTTTTCCGGCCTATTTCCTGGCTCTGTCAGGCGGCGAAAGTCCGATGCGTGGCGCCGCGGAAATGCACTTCGAGCGCGGCGATTGCCCCTTGCACATCCTGCCGCTCCAGACAGGCAATAACCTCCAGGTGTTCTTCAATCGTGTCGATCAACTGCCCCCTATAAGCGGCGCGTTGATGGACACGGCGGGCCATGCCCAAATTCTCCTGAATGCGGGCATGGGTCTCTAAAATGGCGCGATTGCCCAGCGCCTCCACAATGTCGCGATGCATTTTTCGGTCGAGCGCCACCATCTGGCTTTGCACCGCCTCGAATGGACCATGGCCGATCAGCGCTGCGCGACAGTCCTCGTGGCGGGTCCTCATACTGACCAGCCACGCCTCGGTCACCATGTCGCCAAAAGCGCGGAGGGCGTAGGTCTCGATCATGATGCGAAACTGGAAGTTCTCCCGGATGAAGGCAACCTCGGGATAAACAATCTGGATCCCGGTGCGCGGTTTGATCTCGACCAGCCCAAATTCCTCAAGCAAGACCAGCGTTTCGCGCAGCGGCGACAATGACATGCCGAGCAACTCGCACAGCTCGTTCTGCGTCAAAACCATGCCAGCCTTGAGGGTTCCATTCTGCAGAGCCTCGCGGAATTTTCGATAGCCCTCATGATTATGTCGGTCGTCGTCGGTCATCGTCCGTATCCGGTTATTTTCCAATTCATCGCTAGCACGACACCACCCGAAGGCGAAAGCGCAAGGCTCCGGATGAGGGCAAGCAGCCCTTGTGATATCGGAATGACGCCATCTAGGAGATCTCATCTATAATAAATTGAGACCCTAATCTTGACAAGAGATATCAATTCTCGTTTTAAATATGTCAGATCGTGGTTGAGGTAGATTATGAAGATAACGGCGTTCACTGCGTGGCTGGTTGAGGTTGATCCCGGGCCAAAATTCATCTGGCGCAATGGCTTGCCCGGTTCGCACGGCGATATTCCACGTGGCACTCGCCCCACCAAGGCCGTGCTGCGAATGGATACCGATGTCGGGCATTTCGGTGCCATCGAGATTGGTCGTGGCGACGCGCTGCTGGATCTAGTGCGCCGTCGGTACCACACGTTCATCGGTGAAAACCCGTTGATGACTGAGCGGATGTGGGCGCTCATGTGGGAGATCGATCGCATCGAAGAGGTGCATCTGCGCTCGCTTGGCCTGCTCGACATGTTGTGCTGGGATGTGAAGTCGCAGATCGCGGGAATGCCGATCCATCAGATGTTGGGTGGCGACAGCACCAAGGTGCCGGCCTACGCATCTACCGTTACCTGGCCAACGCTCGAAGAGTATGAGCGCAACATCAAACTGTGCATGGATGTCGGCTTTAACGCTTTCAAGCTGCACGCCTGGGGCGACGTAAAACGCGACATCGAGTTGTCACAGGCACTCCGCAAATGGACCGGGCCGGACGCGGATCTAATGTTCGACGGCTCTGCCGGCTGGGACTATGTCGATGCGCTCGAAGTGGGTCTGGCGCTGCAGGATCAAGGGTTCCTTTGGTATGAGGAGCCGATGCGCGAGTTCTATCTCGGCGCCTACACCAAGCTTTGTGACAAGCTGACGATGCCGGTGCTGGCTGCCGAAACTTCGGATGGCGTGCATTGGAATATGGCGAGTTGGATCGAGGCTGGGGCGCTCGACATGACCCGCACATCCTCCCTCTACAAAGGAGGGTTCACCGGCGCGCTGAAAATTGCGCACTTGGCGGAGAGCTTTGGTATGCGGGCCCAGGTCCATGGCATGGGTCTCGAGAATGCGCAGCTCTGCGCGGCGATCACGAATAACGACTATTACGAGCAGTTGGTGATGAATGAGGAGCAGATCAGGGGACTGACGACGCTCGGGCCGTTAGCCATCACCGACGGCTTCCTCAATGTCAGTACGGAGCCGGGTCTGGGTTACCACTATGATTGGGACGAACTCGATCGGACGGCCAAGGCCAAGGTTACCGTCGGCAAAGATCACAGCTAGGGAGTTGGGCAATGGGTGCGGTCGAGCTTCATGCGGTTTCGAAATCCTTTGGCGCCGTGGGTGTCATTAAGGACATTGATCTCACAGTGAATGAAGGAGAATTCGTCGCGTTTGTCGGGCCGTCCGGGTCGGGCAAGTCGACCTTGCTGCGCATGATCGCGGGCCTTGAGACTGTCAGCGACGGCGCCATCCTGATCGATGGCAAGGACGTAACTCATGCCGAGCCGGCTGAGCGCGGCATTGCAATGGTGTTCCAGTCGTATGCGCTCTATCCGCATATGAACGTCTACGAGAACATCGCGTTCAATCTGCGCCTGTCCCGCCTGTCCAAGTCGGAGATCGACAATCGCGTCCGCGAAGCAGCTGGCATCCTTAAGCTCGGCGAACTCCTGCACCGTTCGCCGGCGCAGCTTTCGGGCGGTCAACGGCAGCGCGTTGCCATTGGGCGGGCGATCGTCAGGCACCCCAAGGTGTTTCTGTTCGACGAGCCACTGTCCAACCTCGATGCGTCGCTGCGCAGTCAGATGCGGCTTGAGATCGAGCGCTTGCATCGTGAACTCGGTACCACCATGATTTACGTCACGCACGATCAGGTCGAGGCGATGACACTGGCCGACCGCATCGTGGCGCTCGACGGCGGCAAGATCCAGCAGGTCGGGGCGCCGATGGAGCTCTATTCCAAGCCGGCGAACCGGTTTGTCGCCAGCTTTATCGGTTCGCCAACGATGAACTTTCTTTCGGGCGAACTGGTCAACGAAGCGGGCGGTTCGGCCAAGATCCGGCTTACCGCCGGAGCAGATCTGGTGCTCGCACGAGACCTGGGCGCTGATCATTACGGGCCCGTCACTATCGGTGTGCGTCCCGAGGCGATCGAGGTCAGTCGGCCGGGCGAGCAATGCAATCGTGCCGACGTCGCAATTCCGAGCCGCATCGAAGTCATCGAGCGGCTCGGCAATGTGACCTTTGCCCATCTTGAACTCCGAGGTGGTGAAACTGCGGTGGTCCAGCTGCCTGGAAATTTTGCCATGGCCGAGGGCGAGGCCGTGTCGATTTCGTTCCCGGCGAGCGCGGCGATCACCTTGGGCCCTTCGGGAGCCGCGATCCCTATCAACTAGTCGATCAACGAAGGCCGTCAATCGGCGCGGGAGGAGAGGCAATGAAGAGCTTGAAGACGTCTATTACGGTCGGTCTGCTTGGCGGGTTGATGGCGATTTCGGTGGCCCCAGCCAACGCGGCGGATCCGGTCACACTGACCATCTGGTCCGACACCCCCCGCCTGGCTACCTTCGAGGCCTATGACAAGGCCCATGACGATGTGACGCTCAAAGTCGTCACCGTGGCGCCGAACGATCTGGTGGCCAAGCTGCAGCTCTCTATGCAGGCCAAGAGCGAGATCCCGGATGCGATCTTTATGGCTGACATTGGTTATACGGCCGCGCTGTCCAACCGGCGCACCGACTATTTGATGGACCTTACAGACATTGTGTCCAAGGATATCCAGGACCAGTTCTACTTGAATGGCAATTCGCCGTGCTGGGTGAATGGCAAGTTGCTTTGCCTGCGCAACGACCTGGCCCATATGATCGTGTGGTATGACACCAAACTGATGGGCGAGCTCGGAGCCTCGGTGCCCGCCACCTGGGAGGATTTCGAAAAGCTCGGCGCTGAACTTGGTCCAAAGGGATATGTGCTCGGCAGCGCCATCGAGCCCTATCCGCTCTTGAGCTATCTGGTCTCGGACGGCTGCGATATCGCCATGCCGGTCCAAGGCAAGCCCGATACCCTCAAGATCGACCTCACCACAGAAAAGTGCCAGAAGCCGGCGCGCATGGTTGACACGATGATTGCCAATGGCAGCCTCACCAAGGTTGGCCCGTTCGATCCAGCTTTCGTTGAACTCGCCAAGTCGCGCAAGGTGCCGCTGTTGGTCGGCCCTACGTGGTTCGGCGAATATGTGATCAAGCCGACTTATCTGCTGGCTGCCGGGCAGCTCTCGGTCGCTCTGCCGCTCAAGTGGGATGACCAGCAGCAGCCGCTGACCTGGAGCTGGGGCGGTGGTACTTATGGTGGCTGGAAGGGTACCGCACATCCGCACGAAGTCACCGATCTGTTGATCTGGGCGGCAACCGATATCGGCAACCAGACCAATGCGGTCACGCTACCGGCTCATCAGGCGTCGGCGATCGCCTGGGGCGCCAAGCTCAAGGCTGACTCGTACTACGCCGATGTCGGTGTGTTCGACACCGAAGTCGACGCCGCCAAGTACAGCCACCCAGGCTATGCCAGCCTTCGCTTCAACGTCACCGACGCGATCTCCAAGGTCCTCGGCCAGGCGATCGGTAGCGGTGCTACGGTAGTCGGCTCGATGCCGGCCCTGCAGCAGGAACTGACCAACGAAGCCAAGTTGAACGGCTATACGGTCGAGTGAGAGATCTGGCCGGGTGCCCTCCCGCGCCCGGCCAGTACCAAGGAGCAAGAAGTGTCCATCATCGACGAGCAGAGGTTCAAAGAGCGTGCCCGGCAGGGCCGTCGCCAGCGGCGGCGGGATGTCATCGCATCCTATTTGTTTCTGGCACCCTATCTGCTGCTGCTGCTCATGTTTGGCGTGTTGCCTATCGGCTACGCGTTCGGCTTGAGCTTTTTCGACACGTTTAAATGGGTTTTTTGGGGCATCGCCAACTACCAATTCGTCTTTGCAGATTTCCGTGTCCCGGAGGGCGCATTGAACGTTCTGACGTTTGCTGGCCTCTGGGTGACGCTGACCATCGTTGGCGTTTGCGTTCTGGCGCTGGCGATCGATACGGTCAGTCGATGCATCGGCAATGCGCTGCGCACGGTCTTTTTCCTTCCCGGCGCCGTGACGTCATCTGCCATAGTCGTCCTCTGGCTGTTTGTTCTCGATCCATCGGTCAGCCCGTTCCAACCACTACAGCACATGGCCGGCTGGATCACCCGCCAGGACGTCATCTCGGGCATGGGCTATGCTGGCGTCTTCGCGATGATGGCGTATTTCGCATCCTCGGGTGGTTGGATCGTCGTGATGGGCGGCGCTTTGTCGAGCCTTTCGCCAGAAGTGCTGGAGGCGGCGCGCGTCGATGGTGCCTCGCCGTTGCAGCTTGCCCTGCGCATCAAGCTGCCGATGATCTGGCGATCCGTCGCGCTTATGGCCATCCTGACCCTTGCGGCCGGTCTGCAGATCTTTGTCGAGCCGCAGCTTATGATGCTCGGCGGCGCGCAATACGGCCAGCCCGACTGGTCGCTCAACCAGCTTGCCTTCCAATATGCGTTTCGGATGGGCGACTTCGGCGCGTCGGCGGCGCTCAGTACGATGCTCGTTGCAACGTCGGTCGCCATCGCGATGGTCATCGTGTTCGTGACCAAATTCTACAAGATCGATTAGGAGGCGAGAAATGCCAGTTGCAGCTACCGTGCGGTTTTCCTTGGGGCGCTTTCTTATAGCAGCGATCCTCGTCTTCGCGGTCTGTTTCTATGGCATTCCGCTGCTTTGGCTGTTTGTGGCCAGCACTCGCTCAACGGCGTCGCTGTTTTCGGACCCGCCCTATGCGCTTGGGACCTGGAGCTCATTTGTCGAAACCTGGACGAACTTGACGACCTACAACAATTTCCAATTGGGGGTGTGGGCGCTCAACTCGTTGATCTATTCCGCGGGCGGCGTGGTGCTCTCGCTCATTGCCTGCGTGCCGGCCGGCTACGCGTTGGCCCTGGGCGAATTTCCGGGTCGGCGGCTGGTACTCATCCTGACGCTGATCGCGATGATCACGCCAAGTACCGCGGTCGTGTTGCCCATCTTTCTTGAGCTCAATCTGCTCGGCCTCAACAATAGCTATTCCGGGATGATCCTGGCCTCGGGATTCTTCCCGTTCGGCGTCTATCTGTCCTACATCTACTTTTCGACTTCGCTTCCCAAGGGCGTGCTCGACTCCGGTCGCGTCGATGGCGCCAATCGGTTCCAACTGTTTTCCCGGATCGCGCTACCGCTCGCGCGGCCGCTGTTGGCGCTCGTTGCGTTCTTCAGTTTCCTTGCCATTTGGAGCAACTACTTTTTGGCATTCGTTCTGCTATCGGACGATCGACTCTACAATCTGCCTGTCGGGCTTACAGCGCTGGTGAGCAGCTCGGGGGCGCTTAGCAACCTGCCATCCAATGACATTCCCATCAAAAAGCCAGAGGTCATTCTCGCAGCCGTTCTGGTCATCTTGCCCGTGCTGCTGATCTTTCTCGTGGCACAGCGTTTCGTCCGTTCCGGCATGCTGTCGGGAGCCGAAAAAGGATGACAATTGAGCTTGAGCCGAGGCCCCTGGGTAGCACGGGTCTGAAAGTCGCGCCGATTGGCCTTGGGGCCGCGCCAATTGGAAACATGATGGGGCAGGTGTCCGACGAGGTTGCCGGCGCCATCCTGGAGGCGGCTGCGGGACCAGACATTATCTTTGATACGGCGCCATTCTATGGAGCTGGACTGTCGGAACGTCGCCTTGGCCGCCCGAATTTTCATGGACCTCAGCTACGATGGCGTGATGCGCTCGTTCGAGGCCAGCTTGACGCGGCTCGGTCAGAATCAGATCGACATAGCGCACATTCACGACCCCGACGATCACTTCGACGAAGCCGTGCGCGGCGCGTTCCGAGCCTGAGAAACCTCAAGGAATCCGGTGCTATTCGCGCTATTTCGGCAGGAATGAATCAGTGGCAGATGCTGTCGCGGTTTATCGACGCCGCCGACTTTGATTGCTTTCTTCTGGCCGGCCGGTTCACCCTACTCGACCGCAGCGTAGCCGACTTTCTCAAGCAGTGCCATGCCCGTGGTGTCGGTTGGATCCTGGGAGGGGTATTTAATAGCGGCATTCTTGCGGACCCAAGCCCCGGCGCCTTGTTCGACTATCTGCCAGCCTCCGCCGAGGTGATGGCCCGGGCCCTCGCATTGGAGCGCCTTTGCCGTTCCGCCGGCGTGCAGCTCAAGGCGGCGGCGCTGCAGTTCCCGCTGCGACACCCGGCGGTCAGTGCCGTAGTTGTCGGGGTCAGCAGCGTCGCAGAGTGGCGGGAAAACTGGGCGCTTCTGCAACAACCTATTCCCGAAGATCTCTGGGCGCGGCTCGACTGACTGTCGCTGCGGCACTGTAAAGTTTTCGGCTTCGGGTCAAGGGATGAGGTGATGTCCGCGATCAGGCGGCCTGACGATGCGCGAACCTGCTCCACTTCTGTATGGCAGCTTCTCGCAGTTCGCGATTGTGGTGAGACGGATATCATGACGAAGGACGTGGAAGGGCACTGCGGCGTTCATCCGTTGATACGTCGGGACTCCGGGCCAAAAAGCCAGCGAGGCTTGTGACAGTAGCGCTTGCGAACAAGCTTGCTTGGATCATCTGGGCGGTCAAGAAAACCGGCGAAAATTTCCGCTTGGACAAATTCGCAAAAGCATAAGAGGAGGGGCAACGTAACAGGCGAGCGGCTTTGCCGACGGTTACTGAGCGAAAATTTCTATGCCGGTGGCCTGTGGCTTTGGTTGTCTTCTCTATTCGGCGTGGTGAGGTCAAGCACCTTCTGACTGTCCGTAGCTATGGTTGATTGATGTCTTCGCAGTATCGCGCTTCTCTCCGGGAT